>NZ_WIVQ01000200.1:0-2042 GCF_009600545.1 Pseudomonas sp. FSL R10-1339
CTTCGCTGGCCGGCCAGCGAAGGATTCGAGCAAACGCATCGCATCGCGTATATAGAACGTGACCTTTACATCAGCGATAGCTCGTTCTGAGCTAATTACGATCCGGTATTCTGGCAATATGTTCGCTTCAGCAAGCTTTTTAAGTGCTTCATGGAACTCGTAGATAGACCCCCGACTTCCAGACTTATCGAGTAAGAGAGGTAAACCAATTGTCCACTTTGCCTGCCTGCCGCAATGCTTGCGTGCTAGCTCGTAAACTCGTCGAGCTATTGGTTTCCTAAGCCTGAAATAGTCGGGATGAATCGTCAGTACGTCAAAGGCCTGAACAGCGTTATAGAGCCACTCAGACATGGTTACCTCAACAGCAATCATCCGTTCATCACTTGAACGCTCTACAATCTTCCAACGATCAATGATGCCAAAACCTTCTTTAATTCGTTGCCCTCCAGTTCGTATATCTGTCGTAATACGCGTCCCCGCAAGACGCTCAAAAGCAGCTTGGAGACGACGGTAATCATCCCCTCCAACGCCACGATTAGTACTTACTAGAAAGTCATAGACAGTAAAGCGGACAACCCTATTCTTAGCATCTTCACGGCCACGGTTTAGCGCCTCAGTAAGCTGGCTAACGACATAAATCAAAACATCTTTGTCATGTTGCGTCGCACGCCCCAAAACAGACGGTGTGACCTTTACAGACTTAGACCCATCGCGGCTTTGCCATTTCCAAACTGAGAGATCCGGACGTGTAGATAAGGTAAAAATAGGAGCTTCCATACTTGCCTGAACATCTTTCAATGTGTAATCAAAGATGTCCGCTAGGAAAAAGTCTCTATTGGGATGGCGCTGCTTCAACAACCCGCTGTCATTAGAAAGCCTAGTTACAGGTCTATTGGAGCGCAGCGCATTAATTTTTTCCTCGATATTGGCTTGCGTAATCAATAGCCCATCGCGAAGGAGGATTGATAGCTCTGCGCCTTCTGTATCTCCGTCGATCAGAAACTGTGTATGTTCACGCGTGCGCTCAGTAATCTGTTCTGAAAGCTCTCGATGCCAATTTTTAAGGACGCTGACCCGGTCCGAAACAGATTCTTCTGACTCTGCCGGCTCAACCTGGCTCGACACTGAGTTAAATAGATCCGCCTGCTCCCCAGCGACAGCACTCTTTTCCTGGAGCATTCGGATTTGCTGCTCAAGCCTACTTTCTGTTTTCGTGAGACGCTTAGTCATGGATCTCTCAATTAATAATTATGAATTACTAAATCATAAATCCATGTAGCCCAAGCGCCTCACGCACTAAGGCACTTACCGTCTTAGGCCCGTCTCCTTTCCGCTTGTTTTCACGAGCGCGGTCCTCTAATTGCTCAATCAGGGCGGGAGGCAGGCTAATAGTCAGAGGCTTCGCTTTCTTCGCAACAGTATTCTGCTGTGCCTCTCCATACGGTTTATCGACCAAATCACGAGCCAGAGCCTCGACCTGGGCTTGGCTTGGCATAGGCTTCGTCTTCAATTTGGCCGCAACAGTTTGACTAGGTGGTTTAGGCATTGCCGTAAAGCTCCTCGGTCAGTTGTTCAATCTCGGCGATAGCTTGTACGTTGTCACCTTCCAACACAGAACGGCCGTAGGGAATCGCATCCTTATAGGCCTTTCGGTAGTAACCAACTGATTCCAGCGGTTGGATGCTCGGAAACTCAGCCAGGTACGCGAGGAACTCCTTTCGTTCTGTCTCGCGTACTGCAGGATTCGTACTTGCCATAGAGTGGTACGCCAAAACCCGAAGATCGGGATTCAAGTCACGTATCCGCTCACACTGCTCCTGGAGCTCGCCTAACGTGTCCAGGTCAAGTTGGCTGCACTGGTGGGGAGCAACAATCACGTCAGCGACCACCGCGCCCGTCACCAACTCACGCGAATTACGACCTGCAACATCGACCAGGACATGATCGAACTTTTCGCCAAGCGTTTTGAGAGTCGCTGTGATGTTGTCTCTTTTTTCAATGAGAGTAAGAGAAGGCGTCAGCCCCGCAGCTTCGCGCTCGGC
>NZ_WIVQ01000201.1:0-1980 GCF_009600545.1 Pseudomonas sp. FSL R10-1339
ATCAAGTCCACGCCAGCCCCGGCCGCAGCCCCTGCGGCAATCCCGCTACCGACCCGCACGCCCAGATGCTTGAGCGTCTCGGGGTTGAACAAGTCATCGCCCCAGCGCCCGTCGAGCAGCGGCAAGTCGCTGGCCGCCGCATCGCTGATGCGAAAGCCGTACAGCTTGAGCAGGGCTTCTACGCAGCGTTGCTCGCGTTGGCGAATCGTTTCGCGCAACTGCTGGGTAGCTTGTTGTTCGGCGGTTTTTTCGCTGGCCACGCTGCGTCGGCAAGCGGCGCAGTCGATCAGCAGTTCGGCAATCAGGCGCAGGGCGCTGTGCTTGCGGGCTTCACGCTGGGCCTCCTGGTCGGTAATCAGTCGTTGCAGCGCGCCCCGCGAATGCTCCAGCAGCAGCGCCAGGCTTTCATATAAACGGCGTTCGCCATCTTCGGGCGGGGCCACGCTGTCGAAGCGTACCAGTGCATGCAGGCCTAGACGGGCCAGGGCTTCGCGCCACTCGGGCTCGCGGTGCTGCGGGCTGCTGACAAAGTTGAGCACCGGCAGCAGCGGTTTGCCACAACTGGCCAGTACGCTGAGTTCGTCGCGGTACTTGGCCAGCACCGGCTCGCGGGCGTCGATCACATACAGCCCGGCGTCCGAGGCCAGCAGTTGGCGCAACACCTTGGCTTCCTGCTCAAAGCGCTGGCGCGCCTCGCTGCCTTCGAGAAAGCGCGCCACCCGCGCCGGCCCATCCAGACGTTCGCCGGGGTGGTCGAGGCGCTCAAGGTAGTCGAGCAGGGCGATGGCATCTTCCAGCCCCGGCGTGTCGTACAGCTCCAGCAACGGCTCGCCGTCGACCGACAGCCGTGCGCCTTCGACATGGCGCGTGGTGCTGGGACGATGGGACACTTCACCAAAACCGACATCTCGGGTCAGGGTCCGCAGCAACGAGGTTTTGCCGACATTGGTATGGCCCACCACGGCCAGCGTCAGTGGCTTAGTCATGGCCTGTCTCCAGCCAGTTCAGGGGGGCGCTGGCGGCGAACGGTAAACCCAGTTTCTCCAGCGCCGTGTGCCAGTCGCCCAGGCGATCAGCGTCCAGTGCCTGGCCGGGGGGGGCTTGCAGTAGCCATATGCGGGTTTCGCGGGCACTGCGGGCCAGTTCGCCGATCAGCGCCAGGCTGCCACGGTCCGGCGAGCGTCGCGGGTCGCAGGCAATGGCCAGGCGCGCCGGGGGTAAACGGGTCATTTGTTCGAGCAGTTTTTGCCTGGATTCGCGGCTGTCGAGAATGCCCGCATCCTTGACCGTAGCCGGCAACGTGGGTGGCCAAGGGTGTTGATCGTCCAGCTCGATGGCCACGATCAAGGCGCCATCGGTGTGCAGGTCGCTGTGCCCGGCCTGCACGTTATGCAACTGCTCGGGGGCTATGTCATTTACGCCCAGGCGCTCGCTGCTGGGCATCAGACGCTCGCGCAGCTGGCTGTAACCGGGCAGATTAAGGTCAAGTTGCAGTGCGTTGCGCCCGGCATTCCAGCGCCACAGGCAGAATGCCGCCAGTAGCAGACGCGGAATCACCCCGTAAATAAGGACCACGCCCACCAGCCAGACTGCCCATGCCTGACGCACCAGTTCATTGTCATAGAGGTTGGTGTCGTTGCTGATGCGGATCATCTCCACGGTGGGTACGCTCATGCCCAGCCAGTTGGGCAGGGCGCCAAGGGCGCGGGTGGCGGCGACAAACACATCGGCACCAAGAATCGTGGTTTCCCAGATAAACCCGTAACGGCGGGTGGCCATTAGCAGCAGCATCATCACCAACGCGCTGAGCATCGCCAGCAACCACAGGCCGTTGACCAGCGTGCCGAGTGCCCAGCGATTGAGCTTGCGCCGTTGCAGCAACAGCACCAGGGCGGGGGCCAGTTGTGCGGCCTTGGCGTCGCGGGCGAGTTTTTCGCTGAGCCACAGCCACAGGCGGCCGAGGCTGGCGCCGTGTTCACC
>NZ_WIVQ01000202.1:0-1916 GCF_009600545.1 Pseudomonas sp. FSL R10-1339
TCTTCCGACAGCGCGGAGGTATGGCGCACGTCGGGCGATACCGCATGGACCGCATGGCCGGTGGCAGCGCGTTCGGCACGCTCGCGCCGGGTCGCTTCCTTGTCCGTAGCCGCACCCGCTGCATGGGCGCGGAAATCGCCCTGTGCGATGGGTTCGAGCAATGCCGCCAAGTGGTCCAGCGGCATCTGCATAAACGCGCCGATGTCCACCCCAGCGAAGGTGACCGACAGCGCTTCGGGCTTGAGCCTCTTGCCGTGGCAGGTAGGGCACGGTTTGCCCTCCATGAACCGGGATACGCGCTTTCTCATCAGCGCGCTCTGGGTATTGGCGAAGGTGTGCAACACATACCGCCGGGCGCCGGTGAAGGTGCCCATGTAGCTCGGCTCCATCTTGCGTTTGAGCGCGGAGCGGGTTTCGGCAGGCGTGAAACCGGCGTACACCGGCACCGTTGGTGTTTCCTCGGTGAACAGAATCCAGTCGCGATCCTTTTTCGGCAGGTCCTTCCACGGCCGGTCAACGTCGTAGCCCATGCTGACCAGGATGTCGCGCAGGTTCTGGCCCTGCCAGGCGGGTGGCCAGGAAGCAATCGCCCGCTCACGGATGCTCAGGGAGGGGTCGGGCACCATGAGCGCCTCGGTCACCTCGTACACATGACCCAAGCCGTGGCAGGCCGGGCACGCCCCCTGCGGCGTGTTCGGCGAAAAATCCTCGGCGTACAGCATTGGCTGGTTGGCGGGATAGGTGCCGGCGCGCGAATACATCATCCGCACCAGGCTGGACAGGGTGGTCACACTGCCCACGGAGGAACGCGCATTGCTGGACCCCCGCTGCTGCTGCAGCGCCACCGCTGGTGGCAGGCCGTCGATCGCATCTACGTCCGGCACGCCCGCCTGGTCGATCAGGCGCCGTGCATAGGGGGCCACCGACTCAAAATAGCGTCGCTGTGCCTCGGCATAGATGGTGCCGAAGGCCAGCGAGGACTTCCCGGAGCCGGAGACACCCGAGAACACCACCAGCGCATTCCGCGGGATAGAGACGTCCACCTCTTTGAGGTTGTTCTCGCGCGCGCCACGCACCTGCACGAGGCCGCTGGCCGCAGCGGTACAAGAGGATTCACCGAAAGAATTGCTTGGCATGTTCTTATCCTGTAGTTCGCCCCGCTCAGGACGGGACTTCCTGAGTGCGAGGGCCGCGGCGACTGGCTTCGAGCACTGCGGTGAGAGTGCGGGCGTCGTAACTGCCGAGCAGACGACGACCCTGGATGAAGAACGTAGGAGTGACGTGCGCACCGCTGGCGACCGCGCTGACGAGGTCACGCTCGACACGCTCTATCACTGCGGGACTGTCGAGATCCGCGATGAACCGATCGATGTCAAGACCCAGCTCGGCGGCGTAGCCGATCAAGTCCTCTCGCTCCAGCGCATGCTGACGGGTGAACACGAAGTCCAGCCACGGCCAGAACATCCCCTGGTTCGATGCCGCCTCGGACGCCCGCGCGGCGATCGGCCCGTGGGGGTGGTGCGGCAACTGGCGCACCACATACCGCAGGTCGTCCCCGAAGTGGGCGCGCAGATCGTCCCACGAACCGGTGGCGTGTGCACAGTACGCGCACTCGAAGTCAATGTACTCCACGAGCGTGAGCTGGGCGTCCTCCGGACCGCGGATGTGATCGACTTCCGGATCGACTGGTGGCTCAAGTACCATCGGCAAATCGGCAGTCTCCTCCCCCCACTTGAGAGCGGCGACCTTGAATATCAGCCACCCGAGCAACGTGGCGAACACCATCGACACGAGCACGCCGACCGTCGCCTGGCGGCCCAGGCCCGAGGTCGTGCCGAACGCGAGCCCGATGATGAGCAGCGACACGGTGAACCCGATCCCGGACAGCGCCGCCCCACCGAACACGCTCCCCACCC
>NZ_WIVQ01000203.1:0-1907 GCF_009600545.1 Pseudomonas sp. FSL R10-1339
TTTAAAAAACTGAACAAAACGCCCGAAGAGATGAAAGGCCATTTTTTTGCGAACGTTCATGAACAAAACAATTCACATCTTAATATACTAATTGCGAAAGTCGTCGATGGTCAGTCTTTGCGTGCTGTTAATCAACTTGGAATAATCGGCACGATGAAAAAATCTTTCAATGCGTCAGTGTTGAAGCACTGCGGGTTAGACTACAAAGACTATGAGCCACTAAACACAAATCTTGGGAAGTCACTGCCAAGGTGGCAATTAGAGCAGCAAAATAAAATCAATGAAAAACTTTCAGAACTCGACATTAAAGAAACAGTGCTTGATACGAAAATAAATGATTTAAAGAAATTAAATAAACTTTCGTTTATGTTGAATAATCAACTAATCAAGTGGATGCACGCAGTTAAAACATCCGACATTAAAGATGAGTCACGACAAGAGAATAGGATTAAAAAAACAGTTGAAGAGCTATCCGGGCTTAACGTCTCGGATGCACAAATAATGCAATTTAACGAGCTTTTCGAGTTAGCAGAAGAAGAGACGAGCCACAAAATACCTGTGCGCGTCGCAAGGAAATTCAAGCGCTAAATTTGATTTTCACTGCTGAAATGGTATGTTAAAAAAATAAAGGCCACCTTGAAGGTGGCCTTGTGTGGAAGGTTCGATGTTAGAAGCATCAACCATCCTTGAGGTTTTATCCCTGGCAGGGGATTACCGTAATTTCAGTTTACCATTAGTAAACCGTTTTTCAAGACCACCCCCCGCCTTGTTTTAAAACCTCCCCCCAATGCTTTGGAAATCATGATGCTTTGGAGCATGGGGAGAATTTAGTCGCGTACAAGGGGATCTGCTCAACGCGACAGGTAAGCCGATTAGATGCGAACCGCTGTGAGGCGGTCGAGAAGGCAAAGGCAGGGCGAACCGGGTAGCCATCCCAAGCGGTTCGTTGACTGTCCCAAAACCCATCAATCTGTCCCGCCTAGCAGGGTTGCCAGTGCTCTAACACAATGGCAGAAGGGGACAAGCACTAGGATGGGCTGGAAAGGAGAGAAACCCTTTTCAGCGGATGCTTGGACGATGCTCGAAACACCTTTTTTTAGGTGTGACGGGTAGGGGGTCCAGCACCGCTGGAAATAGCAACATCTGAGCCAAAGGCGAAGGCGTATTCCAGCCCATCCGGGGCAGTGCCCAACATTATAAGCCTCTATTTTTGTCTGCTTCTGCTCTTGCTTTAAAAGCAAAATCAAACAAAGGTTTTTGACTTTAAGAGCGAAAGGGTTCCCTGCACGAAGTGTAGGGTTGAGCGAAGTGAGCCGTAGGCGAATGCTCTTGCTCCTGCGGGTGTTGGGTCGCAGACCTGACTAAAAAAGCAAGGGGAACCCGTCAACTCGTAGAGTTGTGCTATTTTAAATTAAAACAAAATGGCAGTTAACAATTGGGAAATGATTATTTTATGTTATATATAATATAACAAGATAATAAATCATAATGACAATTGTTAAGAAAATCAAAAACTGGTTTGTGCGTAGTGAACGGGTTAATTCAAAATCATCTGGACTAATCAAGTATGGCTCTTATCTGGTTGATAAAGAGCATAGCAACCATAAGGGCAAAACATCGGCCATACATAACATGTATGGCAATGTTACTAACTTCATTCAAACCGCTGCAAGAGAAGCAATAGAACTTGACCTCAAAAACGCCCAGGCCAAAGGTGGTCGTCCGGTTGACTCTTACGCTCAATCCTTCGTTTTAACCCTTCCCAGCGGTGTAAATCAGCCCACACCAGAGCAGTGGAAAGCCATCACAAAAGACGTTCTTCTTGATGCTTTTAAAAAACTGAACAAAACGCCCGAAGAGATGAAAGGCCATTTTTTTGCGAACGTTCATGAACAAAACAATTCACA
>NZ_WIVQ01000204.1:0-1858 GCF_009600545.1 Pseudomonas sp. FSL R10-1339
GCGCAGCAGGGTGCGCGGGTCGCCGGTGGCGATTTCTCCGTCGGCATCCGGCACTTTGGCATCGCGACCGGTGTTGTTCAGCCGTGGCACGGCGCCAAACAGGGCCAGGCACAGGGCGTCGAGCAGGGTGCTTTTACCGGCGCCGGTGGGGCCGGTAATGGCGAACAGGCCGGCACTGGCCAAAGGTTCGGCGGTAAAGTCCAGTTCAAAGGGGCCCGCCAGGGAGGCGAGGTTTTTCAGGCGAATGGCGAGGATTTTCATGGCTGTTCACCTTCTAGCTGTACTTCCTGCAGCAACACGGCAAAGTCCTTGAGGGTCTGTTCGTCGACTTCGCTGCCGTAGCTTTCCTGCCAGGCGCGGCTGAACAGTTCCTGGGGGGTGAGCTGGTCGAGTTCGATCAGGCGGGTGGCATCGTCATCGCCGTGGCGGCTGCCGCTGCCGGCATAGTCGGCGGCGATGCGCACCAGGCGTACGGACTTGCCCTGCAGCGCGGTTTCGATCTGCTGGCGTAAATCGGGCTGCGGTTCGTCGAGGGTGACCCGCACTTCGAGCCAGGGCTGGCGCTGGGTATCGGCGAGCAGGTCGATATCAGGCAGTGCGGCCAGGTGGGTGAGGATTTCAGCCAGTGGCAGCGGGCCAATGCGTTGCAGGTTGACGGCGCGGGGAATCAACAGCGGCTCAACGCTGACCAGGGTTTCGCCTTTGAGGGTGACATCGAGGATCTGGTGCTGATAGCCAATTTCCGAGAAGGACAACGGGATCGGCGAGCCGCAATAGCGGATGCGTTCTTCGCTGTTGACCCGCTGCGGCTTGTGTAAATGGCCCAAGGCCACATAGCTGATATCGGGCCCGAACAGGCTCGCGGGCAGGGCTTCGGCATTGCCGATGATCAGGCTGCGCTCGGAGTCTTCGCTGACCGAGCCGCCCGCCATATGGGCATGGCTGATGGCGATCAGGGCCTGGCCCGGCTTGCGTTTGGCGTTGGCGGCTGCGATCAGCCATTCATGCACCTGGCCGATGCCGCGCAGGTAGTCATCGCCCAGGTGGGCGCCGGTGACTTCGGCGGGGCGCAAAAACGGCAGGGCCAGGCACCAGGCGGCAATTTTGCCCTTGGCATCGGGCAAGGGGATCAGCAGGCGTTCGGCATCGAGCTGGCCGTCGTCGAGCCACAGCACCCGGCCCAGGGCATGGGTGCGCAGACGACGCATCAAGGGGGCGGGCAGTTCGATCCGCGAGCCGGAGTCGTGGTTGCCGGCAATCATCACGATGGTCAGTTTGGGCTGTTGCTCATGGGCGCTGACGATAAAGTCGTAGAGCCGCTCCTGGGCTTTGACCGGCGGGTTGACGGTGTCGAAGATATCACCGGCGATCAGCAACACATCGGGCTTGTGTTCTGCCAGCCGGGCCAGTAGCCAGGTGAGAAAACAGGCGTGTTCGAAGTCGCGGTCCTGGCCGTGGAGGTTTTGCCCCAGGTGCCAGTCGGAAGTGTGAAACAGGCGCATGACAGAATCCGTTTTCAAAGGTGCAGGCAGCCCGTTCGCACAGGCGGTTCAGGGGCTGCCTTGAATTTATTTGGGGTAAAGCGGCGGCAGGCTGCTCGGCTCGGCGTTGTCTTGCTGCTCGCGCTCGGCGGCAGGAATACTACGGATGGCCTTCCACAGTTCTTCGCCTTGCCAGTGCTGGCCGGTTTCGCTGTAGAGCGCCCCATTGAGGCCGTCGAGGGCATCGGACAGTAATACAAAACGAGCGGCCATGTCGGCCAGGGTTTCCGGCTGTTGCCGCGCCCAGGCATCCAGGGCCTGGCGGGTGGCTTGCGGGTCGTTGGCCAGGCTCGCGCGCTTGAGGTCGTCCAGCAGGG
>NZ_WIVQ01000205.1:0-1843 GCF_009600545.1 Pseudomonas sp. FSL R10-1339
GGCCCCACCTGGGAACAGGACCGCCCGGCGTTCCTGCAAAACCGCGCGCCGTTGATCATTGCCCTCGACCTGTCCCCGTCAATGGATGCCAGCGATGTGCAGCCCACCCGGCTGGAAGCCGCCAAGCACAAATTGCATGACCTGACTGCCCGGCGCAGCGGTGCCCGCACGGCCCTGATCGCCTACGCGGGCAGCGCCCATCTGGTGTTGCCCGCCACCGACGACCCGGCGCTGCTCGACAGTTTTATCCAGGCCCTGGGCACCGATCTGATCGCCCGGCCCGGCAAAAACGTAGCGGCAGTGATCGAGCAGGCCAGGCGCCTGCTGCAGGCCGAGAAAGCTCCGGGCACCCTGTTGCTGATCACCGACGGTGCCGACACCACCCAACTGGACAGCCTCAAAGCCCTGTTGCAAGACAATGCCCTGCAAGTACTGGTACTGGCAGTGGGCAGCAGCAATGGCGGGATCATTCGTGATGCCCGCGGCCAACCGCGCACCGACAGTTCCGGTCGCCCGCAACTGGGCAGCTTCGACAGCGCCGCGCTCAAGCAACTGGCCGCGGCCACCGATGCACCGCTGGGCAGCCTGACCATAAACAACGATGATCTGGACTGGGTCGAAGGCCACGCCCAACAGCACTTCCAGGCCGCCAGCGACGAGCAGCGCGAGCTGCAATGGAAAGACGCCGGTTACTGGTTATGCTGGCCCCTGCTATTGCTTGCCTGGTTCTCGGTGCGCCGTGGCTGGAGCCTCAACTGGAACGCCGTCCTGCTGCTGGGCGCAGGGCTGGCCCTGCAACCGTCACCGGCGCAGGCCAACGCACTGACCGATGCCTTCTTCACCCGGGATCAGCAAGGGCGCTGGGCCTTTGAGCACCAGCACTACCCCGCAGCAGCCGAGTTATTTGTCGATCCTTACTGGAAAGGCATCGCAGCTTATAACGCCGCCGATTTCGATCTGGCACTGGCCAGCTTTGCCCGGTTGAACACCGCCCCGGCGTACTTTTACCTGGGCAATATTTACGTACGCCGCTACAAGTTCGATCAGGCGATTGCCGCCTATCGCCAGGCCTTGGCCCTGCAACCGCAGTTCCCCGAAGCCAGTGCCAACCTGGCATTGGCCATTGCCATGGAAAAAGATACCGACAGCGCCGAGCAGAACACCCCCGAGGTCAAACCCGACGCAGTCAAATTCGACAAGCCCCCAGGCAAAGGCCAGAGCAAACCGCTGCAAACCCCGCAGGCGGCCAGCGACGAACAATGGCTGCAAAACCTGACCACCTCTCCGGCCAATTTCCTGCGGCAAAAATTCAGCCTGCAAGACCAAAAGGTGGCGCCATGAAGCCCTGCGCCCTGGTACTGCTGATGTTCGTCGGCCTGGCACAGGCCAACGAACCGCAACTGTTGGTGCAGGCCCGGCTGGTACCGGGTGATGCCGTGGTGGTGGGCGAGACCTTGCAGTTGCAGGTCGATGTGCTCACCGACAGCTGGTTCACCCGTGGTGCGTCATTACCCGAACTGAACCTGGACGGTACCGATGTGACACCGCCCAATGGTGAGGCCGGGCACCTGTCGCAGACGATTCAGGGCCAGACCTTCAGCGGCCTGCGCTACACCTATCGAATCACCCCGACGCAGGCGCAAGCGTTCTCGATCGCGCCACTGACAGTGCGCGCGACCCCGGCGCAGGCCAGCCATGAGCTGTCGGGGCAAACCCCGGTGCTGACCTTTCGTGCCAGTCTGCCCGAAGGGTTCAGCCCCGGCGAACCGATACTGGTGGCCAGCGCGTTGCGCCTGAGCCAGACCCTGACCCCGCCAGGCGGCCCGTTCAAGGTGGGTGACAG
>NZ_WIVQ01000206.1:0-1833 GCF_009600545.1 Pseudomonas sp. FSL R10-1339
CCTGGCGTACGGCCTTCGCTGCGCTCAGGTTCCCTCGCTCCGGTCCCGCTCCGTGGGCACGCCGCCACGGGCCATCCTTGGCCCATCGCGGCTCTCCCGGCATCCATGCCGGGAGGCCCACTGCGCAGAACCTCCTCTCGGCCTCCCGATGGGGCGGGCAGATCAACAGCCGTCGAGGCGGCCGACCGGCCGGCCTGTTTGAATGCAGGATTTGCGACCGACATATTCCCCTGTGGGAGCCGGGCTTGCCCGCGATGCAGGCACCTCGTTCTATCTGGAGGAACAAAGTGCTGGCATCGCGGGCAGGCCCGCTCCCACAAGAGTTGGTGTTGGTAAAATTTTTGCTTTTGCTTTTGCTTTTGCTTTTGCTTTTGTTGTGGCCACTCGATTGTGCAGGCGACGCGAATGCCCCTCACAGAAGGCCGAGCGCAGGTGCTGTTATGGGGGTGGCGCGGCAGGACGCCGCGCCAGCCGCGATGGGCCATGGATGGCCCGTCGCGGCGTGCCCCCATAACAGTGCCGGAGAGAGGGAACCGGCGAGCCTTGGCGAGTCGGCCGTATGGTAGGGCGAGGACTTTTTGGTTCCTTTTTGGTCCTTCAAAAAGGGACTCGCCGTAAGGGCGAAACCGATACTTCAGTTAACCGCAGATGCCGGATATGTACCCGATGTACCGCTTAAACCGCCACAGCGGCTAAAGCGGCTACAGGTTTGGCGCATCGCTCCCACAGGAGTAAGAGCTCAACTGATGATCCAGCTCAAGAGCCACAGCCCCAGCACCAGCCAGATCACACCGCCGATGATCGAGGCGCGGATAAAGGCGCGCACGGCGTTGTACAAAAACAACAGGCCGATGATCAACACCGCAATGCTTATGATCGAGGTGTCCATGCCCAACGCCCGGGCCATGCCGTCGACAAAGTTGCTGCCTGCCTCAGTGATGGTGCCGAACAGGCCGTTCAGGGTCTCGACGATAAAACGCACCAGCGTGCCCAGCCACAGGCCAAGATTTCCAATAAAACTTTCGACGTGCATGGTCAGGTTCCGATGAGTAAGGTGGCCACTGTGCCAGATATACACATTAGGCATCCATTCATGGTGCAAGTTGCGTAGCGAGTGAGTTTGAGTGGGGCCAGGGATCAAAAAATTACTGGGTTGGACGGCTGGCGGCCTGCTGGCGCTGTGTACGTTGCTGTGGCTGGCTGACAGGATCTGGCCGCTGCCGTTGCCCAAGGATGACCAGGCCCGCGTTGTCCTGGCCGAAGACGGCACGCCACTGTGGCGCTTTGCCGATGCCAACGGTGTGTGGCGCTACCCGGTGCATGTCGAAGACGTGTCGCCGCTGTACCTGGATGCCTTGCTGACCTACGAGGATCGCTGGTTCTTTCAACACCCCGGGGTCAACCCGCTGGCGCTGGGCCGTGCGGCCTGGCAAAACCTTAGCGGCGGGCGGGTGTTATCAGGCGGTAGCACCTTGTCGATGCAGGTTGCACGCCTGCTCGATCCCCATGAGCGGACGTTGCCTGGCAAATTGCGTCAGCTATGGCGCACCGCTCAGCTGGAATGGCATCTGAGCAAGCCGCAGATTCTTGAGCTGTACCTCAATCGCGCGCCATTTGGCGGTACCCTGCAGGGTGTTGCTGCGGCCAGTTGGGCTTATCTGGGCAAGTCGCCGCAGCAGCTCACCCGTTCCGAGGCAGCCCTGCTCGCCGTGTTGCCACAAGCGCCGAGCCGCTTGCGCCCCGACCGTCACCCGCAACGCGCACAAGTGGCTCGGGACAAGGTGCTGCGTCGCCTGGCCGAGTACCGGGTGTGGCCACAGCCAGCGGTGGACG
>NZ_WIVQ01000207.1:0-1779 GCF_009600545.1 Pseudomonas sp. FSL R10-1339
TGTTGTGTGTCTAGAGTCGCGCATGTCCTAAGTTATGCGACAAATCGTCAGCTCCCAGCCTGGCTGGTGGCAGGCTGTCGCGTTTGTCTGTCGCGCAATGGCATGATGTAGCGACCATAACCTGCGACGACCAATCATGCGCGACGACAACGACCCCGGCACCCTCGATCTCATCACAGGCGGGCTTATGCTGGGCTATGCCCGTGTGAGCACCGACGATCAGGATCTCACTCAGCAGCGCGATCATTTGCGTGCAGCCGGCTGCAACAAGCTGTTTGCTGAAAAGGTATCAGGGGCCCGTCGAGTGCGTCCGGAGCTGGATAGGATGCTCGATCATCTGCGTCCTGGTGATGTGGTCACTGTCACCCGGTTGGATCGACTGGCGCGCAGCACGCGCGACCTGCTGGATATTGCTGAGCGGATTCGTGGTTGCGGTGCTGGCCTGCGTAGTCTGGCTGAGCCGTGGGCGGATACCACGTCACCGGCAGGCCGCATGGTGATGACTGTGTTTGCAGGTATCGCCGAGTTTGAGCGCAGTTTGATCCTGGAGCGTACCCGTACGGGCCGCGAGGCAGCCAAAGCGCGAGGTGTTCAGTTCGGTCCCCGCCCTACCCTAACTAAGGCCCAGGTCGAGCACGGCCGCCGTCTAATTGATCAAGATGGTTTCACCGTAAAAGCGGCAGCGGAGCTACTGGGCGTGCATCGTTCAACGCTCTATCGAGCGCTGGATAAAATGGCGGGAAGAGCATGATGGCCGACTGTGATGCCGACTTATTTTTTCAGGTCGCGATAGAAGTTTTCATGGCTGCCAAGCTTTAACAGGTACAGGGTCACTGTATCTCCGTCGTACTCGTACCCAAGCAAGGTGAGCTGTTTATTTAGCTTGAACTTGTACACGCGGATACCTGCCAAATCAGCCACCTTAGCGTCACCCAATAACGGGTTAGCCATGATGGCTTTGACTGCCTCGTCCAGTTCAGCCTTCAGCTGCTTCGGCAGTTTTTTCACCGCACGAGCAAACTCGTTGGCCTGTATGACCTTCATCCGAAGGTGTACTCGGTCGCGTCACCCGCCTTCACTTGGGCTCTGGCCTGCAAAAGACCAACGATGAATTCATATGGCAGTTCGGGGTTTTGCTCTGCAATGCGACCGAGGGTGGCCCAGTGCTCAATTTGTTTGGGGGTTGAGCGATGCGCGGCGGAAGCATAAATGCGGGCCGTTTCAACGAGGGCGCTGTCGAGCTTGATGGCGGTGCTCATGAGGAATCCATATTGTGTGGGCTTGGTTTCATTTTACAACCTTTTGCAACCTCAGCAAAGGTGTTGCCCGGCTGAATCATTCGCTAGGGAAGCTGATGGCGATGCGGCGGTAGTTCGCGGGGTTGAGGCGTCTACGAAACTAGGGGCGATTCATCAGCGCGCGCAGTACGCTAAAAATTGGTAAAGCCCCGAAAGGGGGAGGATGCGAGCGTAAAACAATTATGAATTCATAATTGTTTTTTATGATATATGATGTGGCGAGGCTGCGCGGCCTTGTTAATTCACAATTAGGAATTATGAGTATGATAGTTGTCGTTGGCTGCAATAAAGGCGGTGCTGGGAAAACCACTACATGCGTCAACTTGGCTGTCGCGCTGGCCCGTCGTGGCTCCGATGTTTGCCTGGTCGACGCCGACCCACAGCGCTCGGCCTCTAAGTGGTATGCCGAGCGCGAAGCTGCGGGGCTGACGCCTTCTCTTACTCTCATTGAAAAAAGAGACAACATCACAGCGACTCTCAA
>NZ_WIVQ01000208.1:0-1748 GCF_009600545.1 Pseudomonas sp. FSL R10-1339
ATACAGAGTGCGACCCTCACCGCGGACCCAATCACCCTGTTGGTTGATAGCCAGACGATTGTCCTGGGCATGTTGAATCAGGCGAGCAGCCATCGAGTCAAAGAGGCCGTCTTCCTGCCAGTCTTCGCAAGTGTCCACCCTGGTGGGGAGATGGGGTTTACCAAACTCCCGGAGAGCCGCTGCAAGAGCCGGAGACTCATCACTGGTTGACTTGCAGTTGACCCCTGTTTGCCCTCCCCAGCAGACGTGGCAAAGAGTTCGATCACCGCGCCGGATCTGTCCGCCGTAGAGATAACCGTTGAGGTTCTTAGCAGGTGCCCAATCAGACAGCGGCCATGCTCTCAAAAGAGCGTCAACAAGGCCGGATTGTTGCGGGTCTTGGACAAGAACGGTTGATTGATACCAATCCCATCTAGCCATTGGCTGAACCCCCCGGTTTATAAGGCTTTCGAGGCTTCTTGGGATGTGCCTTCTCGGCAAGGGGGGAGATACCTGACCCCCGTGTTACTACATGGGGGTCGGCTGCGTCCGCATGAGCATCTTCCGACAGCTTGCCCATGAGCATATCGAGCTGAGAAGAAGCATCCCCAGCGACCGAAACGAGTTCGTTATGGAGACCTTCAACAACGCTCCGCAGACCACGCTTGACCTCGTTAGGTGCCTCCATAGCGGCCTCCAGAAGCGCCACAGTGCGCGTAAGGCTCGGAGCAACGGAATTGAGCAGATCCGCAATGATCGCGCCTCTAGTGCGCCCCTGGAGCTTTGCAAGACGTTCGATGACCTCATGAGTCGAAGGCTCCAAAGTGACTTGGACTCTAGGTTTAAGGGTAGGCATGGGAAAACTCCAGGTGGACACTTTGAGCCTGAGTGTGGTTCAAGGTGTCCACCTAGTCAAGAAGTGTGTCACTGACGCGCTAGCGCTTGTCCGCTGGGAGAGGTCTGGAGGCTGCGCAGCGCTACGCTAGCGCTTCCTCCAGACCTCTCCCAGCCACAAGAGATTGGACGCCAAAGGAGACAGCCCCTTGAGCCGGTAGGCGAATTGGCAAGACGTGAAGAAGGGTCGCCAGCTTGCTGGTGGGGCTACTTCACCTATCTTGCCCAGCAGTCAATCAGTCCCATCCCGTTCAGCCTTGGAATCATCTGCCGTTGCAGCAGCGATCTTTTGCCGTATCCGTGCCTTTGCCAGTCGGTGCGATTCGAGAGTGACAAAAACCGGGATCGGTAGCGCGTCCTGGTCATCAACAAAGCAAGGCACCGTCTCTGGTGTTAAATCCGAGTGTTTCATGCGGTGCACTCCGTCACTGGCTTAGCAATAGCGGTCTCAATAGCCAGTCCTAGAGCCTCCCACGATCCAACATCAGACGCCCATTGAGCCATGATCGCGCCGTACTGCTTGACCAGTGCAGCCCTAGCCCGCTCGGTGTCTGAACGCTTCCAGACGGTGCCTACTGCCTTCTTTTCGAGGTGATCCCAACCAATACACTTGAGCGCATCCGGAATCCAAGCAGCGCAAAAAGCATGTCCAGGCTCCCAGGTAGCAACAGCGGCTCGATGATCCCGTTTTGGCCTAACGCGGACTTCAAGGCGGACCCAGTTCCGAGGAGCGTCACCACCTTGCTCATAGCCTTTCTCGTAGAGCACCAGGCGAACTGGTGAGTCCTTGGACCCCAAATACAGAGTGCGACCCTCACCGCGGACCCAATCACCCTGTTGGTTGATAGCCAGACGATTGTCCTGGGCATGTTGAA
>NZ_WIVQ01000209.1:0-1681 GCF_009600545.1 Pseudomonas sp. FSL R10-1339
GCCCGGGCCGGGGCGCAGGGGTAGGGGTCGGGGTCGGGGCAGCCGCTGCCGGTACAGGTGCGCTGTAGCTGGACATGCGCCTGTTGCTGCGCGAGATGCTGTGTACTTTTTCACACAGCATCTGTTTGACCTTCTCGGGGTTACGCGAGATGTCTTCAAAGTTTTTCGGCAGAAAATCCACCGCCCCGGCGTCCAGCGCATCGAGGGTCACGCGGGCACCCTCGTGGGTCAGCGAGGAGAACATCAACACCGGGGTCGGGCAGCGCTGCATGATATGGCGCACGGCAGTGATGCCATCCATCATCGGCATCTCGTAATCCATGGTGATCACGTCCGGCTTGAGCGCCAGCGCCTGATCAATCGCTTCCTTGCCGTTGGTGGCGGTGCCGATCACTTGAATCGTCGGGTCAGCCGACAGAATTTCCGAGACACGACGGCGGAAAAAACCGGAATCATCCACCACCAGGACCTTGACTACCATAAACACTCCGTTAGGCGGTACGGGGCACGAGCCCCGAGGCACCAGAATCAAATACGCCGTGATGCGTAATGCTTGAGCATGCTCGGAACATCCAGAATCAAGGCAATACGACCATCACCGGTGATGGTGGCACCCGACATGCCTGGCGTGCCCTGGAGCATCTTGCCCAAAGGCTTGATCACCACTTCTTCCTGGCCGACCAGTTGATCGACCACAAAACCGATGCGCTGGGTGCCGATCGAGAGAATCACCACATGCCCTTCGCGCTGCTCTTCGTGTGCAGCAGATGCCACCAGCCAGCGCTTGAGGTAGAACAGCGGCAGTGCCTTGTCGCGCACGATCACCACTTCCTGACCGTCGACCACGTTGGTGCGCGACAGGTCGAGGTGGAAGATTTCGTTGACGTTGACCAGCGGGAAAGCAAACGCCTGATTACCCAGCATCACCATCAGGGTCGGCATAATGGCCAGGGTCAGGGGCACCTTGATGACGATTTTTGAACCACGGCCCAGGGCCGACTCGATACTCAGCGAACCATTGAGCTGGGCAATCTTGGTTTTCACCACGTCCATGCCCACGCCACGCCCGGACACATCGCTGATTTCGGTCTTGGTCGAAAAGCCCGGGGCAAAGATCAGGTTGTAGCAGTCGTTTTCGCTCAGGCGATCGGCCGCATCCTTGTCCATCAAGCCTTTTTTCACCGCCAGGGAACGCAGGAAATTGGCGTCCATGCCTTTGCCATCGTCAGAGATCGACAGCAGGATATGGTCGCCCTCCTGCTCGGCGGACAGGATCACCCGACCACAGCTCGGCTTGCCGGCAGCGGCGCGTTCTTCCGGGGTTTCGCAGCCGTGGTCGACGGCGTTGCGCACCAGGTGGACCAGCGGGTCGGCCAGGGCCTCGACGAGGTTTTTGTCCAGGTCGGTCTCTTCGCCCACCAGCTCCAGGCTGATTTCTTTTTTCAGCTGCCGTGCCAGGTCCCGTACCAGGCGCGGGAAGCGGCCGAAAACTTTCTTGATCGGCTGCATCCGCGTTTTCATCACCGCGGTTTGCAGGTCGGCGGTGACCACGTCGAGGTTGGACAGTGCCTTGGCCATCTCCTCGTCATGACTGTTCAGGCCCAGGCGCACCAGACGGTTACGCACCAGCACCAGTTCGCCGACCATATTCATGATGTCATCGAGCCGCGCGGTATCGACG